>NZ_PSOW01000049.1:0-1171 GCF_003013335.1 Rhizobium sp. H4 | reverse complement strand
CGGATGAGAATCTGTGTTGGTTGTCAAGGTGGATTTGGGGTCCAGAGTCGATCCTGAGAGAGAAGACAGTTTGCCAGCACGAGCAGTTTGCGCATGATGGCGACAAGGACGACCTTGGCTGGTTTTCCTGCGGCTTTGAGGGTTTCTGCGAAGCGCGCGAGCGCGGGATTGTAGCGACATGCCGACAAGGCGGCCATGTAGAGGGCGCGCCGGGGTGCGGGCCTGCCGGCGCGGATGGAACGCCGTCCGGTTCGGGCACCGCTGTCGTTGGCGATTGGGGCCAGGCCTGCCAGCATGGCGGCCTGCTTGCCCGAACAACTGCCCAACTCGTCCATGCCGGCCATCAAGGCCAGGGCGGTGATGCGGCCGATGCCGGGAATGGAGGTGAGGATCTCGGCCTTGCGGCAGAGCTGCGGATCCTTGCCGACATATCGCTCGATCTCTTTGTCGAGACGGTCGATATGCTGTTCCAGCCTGCGCACAAGGCGGTTGAGTTCGCCGCGCAGAACCGCGGTGGTGGCGGTCTTGCTGCGATTTTGCAGGGCGGTAAGGTCGTCTTTGGCTGCCGATCGTGCATTGACCAGCTCCTGCAAGGCTTCGATGTGAGGACTTGGCGGCGCGGCAGCCGGCGGGCGCAGGCTCTCGGCCAAGAGCGCCAGGAAACGGGCGTCGAGCCGGTCGGTCTTGGCGAGATAGCCGCAGGCGCGGGCAAACATGCGCGCGCGCAGCGGATCGATCACGGCGACGGCAAAGCCATCATGCCAAAGCGAGCGATGGACGGGGCGATGGAACTTACCGGTTGCCTCCATCACAATGCGTTCGGGCCGATACCTGGCCAGCAGCCGTTTCAGCTGGCGGATGCCGGTCTTGTCATTGCTAAACCGCCGGCTTTCGCCCAGCGGATGCAGATGAACATCCAGCCACTCTTTACTCACGTCCACACCGGCATAAACTACCGGCATCGCGTCTTCTTGGAACGAAACCTTGCCTTGCATGCGGGACTTGCTCCCCATCATCTGTTCAGGACAAACGCGAGGACGGCCGGACCAATCTCATCCCCGGTTCAAGCCAAGGGGCCTGCGGTCCCGGCCGTCCGCACTCCGGCGGATGGCCATCCGCCGGAGTGCGCACCGATCATCCAACAATCAGCGCAAATTGAACATGCAAGGGG
>NZ_PSOW01000048.1:0-1203 GCF_003013335.1 Rhizobium sp. H4 | reverse complement strand
CAGGTTGATGTGTATTTGACGGAGAGACCGGCGAACAAAACGTTCCAATCACGACAAACCTGACAAAAGTGGCGGATGCCCGACATTTGCGAGAAATGTCGACGGTTGCGCTGGGGACAAGGGAATTAGCATGTAATTCAACCGCGCTCAGGATCGTCCTGTGTCGGATCGTATTGAGCCTGCGGGGTGGAAAGTGGCGTTGCGGTCCTCGCCGCAAGTGCCTCCGTCAGCTGCGCACTGGTGCTTACCTTGACGGTCAGCTTGCGCGAGACATTGCGTGCAATTGCAGTGCCTTCTTTGCACCGGCCGCCATTGATTAGAACCGCCGCATCCGCGGATCAGGCATGGGACACGAACGGCACGATCTGTGGCGATCCAATCGCGGGGCATCTGCCTTGGCAACCGGATAAGTTCATCGCCGAGGGCGACGAGACAGCGATCGCCACTTCGCGCTTTTAAAAAAGTCCTATTGAAAGAAGCGACGAACTAGCCACCATCGCAGCGCCAACTTTGTGGATGGAATGCCACACGAAGTAACTACGTTCGTTCGTTTGCGCAGACGACGAGCAGCAGGAGACAACAAACGATCTGAAGGTAACAGCGTTGACTTGTTCGCGAGATCACGCAGTAACCTTGTCTGCCGCGACATGGGTCTGACAGTTCTTCGGGCAGACGCGCGCGCAGGCGCCGCAACCAATGCAGCGGCCGGCCTCATCGACAACCATGATCATACGATTGAGCTCGCCATCGAAGTCTTCCTCCTCGTCGTCGCAGATGCCGAGGATTTCACCCGCTTCACCGACGCCATAGAGGTGCATGACTTCGCGAGAGCAGGCTTTGAAGCATCGGCCACAGCCGATGCAGGTTGTAGCATCGATGCAGGTCAGGTACTCCGGCACCCAGCTGGAGCCGTCGCGCGTGACGAAAGGGCCAGTCATCGTGAATTCTCCAATGCAGCGAGCTCTTCCTTCGCAGCGTTCAACTCGGCGAAGGCGTCGAACGTCTCTCCTGCAATGGTCTTGATTCTAGCCCAATTAATCGGAAGGTCCTCGGCAAGATCGTGCAACTCCATCTTCGCAGCGGCGGCGCGGGACTGCAGCTTGCGGACCTTCTTCAGCTGCTCCACAATGTCTGACATGATCTCTTTCCTCGAAAATTGATTTCATGATGCCCGCGCCACGTCGGGATAGGTTTCGATAACTT
>NZ_PSOW01000047.1:0-1295 GCF_003013335.1 Rhizobium sp. H4 | reverse complement strand
CACGCCCGGAATGGACTTGATGTTCGATTTGACGTCGCATTCGGAAAGGGCCTTCGGCTCATCGCCAGGCTCGTCGCCGCTCGTTGCGACGCTGAGGTGCTTCTTGCGGCGCTTCGCCGCCTTGTCTGGATATTGCGCTAATACTTCCGCAATGAGCTGTTCATGCAAAACGCTGTCATTCTCGTAATCAAGGCTCATGGGCCCCTGCCCCCTTTCAAGGTTCGGGTTAGGTCGTCGTCGCCGAAGCGGCTTTCTTGGAAGGACGCGCTGGCGCAAGGGCCAGCGCGTCCTGTCGACAGCGGCAGTTATTGAGCCGCAACCACCGCTGACTCCTTGGCCTGTAGTTCGGCCAGCATCTGCTCGTCGCTCTTCATGATGCCGAAGTCGAGCAGCATGTCTTCGAGCTCTTCCATGGTAATCGGGGTCGGAATGGTCCCTTGGCCCGAATTGGCATGGATCTTCTCGGCTAGCGCCCGATATTCCCCGGCCTGCTTGGAGTCCGGCGCGTACTGGATCACCGTCATCTTCCTGAGCTCGGCGTGCTGGACGATGTTGTCACGCGGCACAAAGTGGATGAGCTTGGAATTGAGCCTGGCAGCCAGCGCCTCGGAGAGGTCGAGCTCGCGGTCCGTCTGGCGCTCGTTACAGATCAGGCCGCCGAGCCGCACGCCGCCGGAATGGGCATATTTCAGGATGCCCTTGGCGATGTTGTTGGCGGCATAGAGCGCCATCATCTCGCCGGACATCACGATGTAGATCTCCTGGGCCTTGTTCTCACGGATCGGCATCGCAAAGCCACCGCACACCACATCGCCGAGCACGTCATAGGAGACGTAGTCGACATCGTCATATGCACCGTTCTCTTCAAGGAAATTGATCGAGGTGATGACGCCGCGCCCGGCGCAGCCGACGCCCGGTTCCGGACCGCCGGACTCCACGCACTTGATGCCTTTGTAGCCGGCCTTGAGCACGTCCTCGAGCTCAAGGTCTTCCACCGAACCTTCCTGCGCTGCCAGATGCAGAACCGTGTCCTGTGCTTTGGCGTTCAGGATCAGCCGGGTGGAGTCGGCTTTCGGGTCGCATCCGACGATCAGGATCTTCTGCCCGAGGTCGACAAGCGCTGCGAGCGTATTTTGGGAGGTGGTGGACTTGCCGATCCCCCCTTTGCCGTAAAATGCGATTTGACGCAAATCTGACATATCGCCTTCCTTCTTTCGTTCCATCCATCGCTGAGTAAAAGGCAGGCAGCTCGCGCCGCCTCGCATGGCAATCTTCAAAACCCGTGCCATGTGGGC
>NZ_PSOW01000046.1:0-1546 GCF_003013335.1 Rhizobium sp. H4 | reverse complement strand
ACCCGACGGTAGCATCGGCCGAGGGGACGGAAGGGTTCCCGAGCGTACCGTCGAGAACAATTTATGGGTTCTTAGGGGGTTCGCTCGTTGGCTCCGAGCAGAGAACAGAGATTCGATGGCTTCTCGGTTTTTAAACGATCCAGATTCACTAGCCGGTGATATCGCGGATTACTGGGCAAGCGGTGGGGATGATCAGAACCGTCTTCAGTCAGCACTGTCTCATTTCAGGAGGCTCGCGCCTGAGGGGCAAGACCTCCAAGCCGTTGGACCTGGGCCGCGCCTGATGGGGCGCCGAATTCATGTTCCCTATCCCGACGACGCCCGCGTCATTGATGGCTTGGCTAACGAAGAGCTGAGCAAGCGCGGATCGGACTCGACTTCTCGAAAAAATGCCAGCAACCAACGAAAATTTAGCGGTTGGCTCCAAAGGACGGGCAGGGAGAGCATAGTCAACCGACTCACGGGTACTGATCAGCAGCAACAGTCGTTGAAGGACGATTTTAGGGCCTTTACCAAGGATGTAGGAAAAAAAGCGGTCGTGAGTTTCGATCGGCTGCGGCAGTATCTAGGCGCCGAGTCGCAGTTGAAACCGCATGATCCTTATCCCGACGACGCCCTCATGATTGATGGCTGCGCCAAGGAAGAGCTGAGCAAGCTCGGATCGGACTCGACTTCCAAGAGGAAAGTTGTCCGGGTTACGGCCATAAATCAACGGAGGTTTAGTGGTTGGCTCCAAAAGAATGGTCGGGGGAGCATAGGCAGTCGCCTGACTGGCAGTGATGAGCAGCAAGGGTCGTTGAAGGAGGATTTTAGGGCCTTTACCAAGGAAGAAGGAAGAATAAACGTGGGTCTCGATCGGCTGCGGCAGTATCTAGGCGCCGAGTCGCAGTTGAAACAGCATCATCCTTATCCCGACGACGCCCTCATGATTGATGGCTTGGCCAACGAAGAGCTGAGCAAGCTCGGATCGGACTCGACTTCGCAGAGGAAAGTCGTCTTGAATCTGGCCAGCAATCAACGGAGGTTTAGTAATTGGCTCCAAAAGAATGGTCGGGGGAGCATAGGCAGTCGCCTGACTGGCAGTGATGAGCAGCAAGGGTCGTTGAAGGAGGATTTTAGGGCCTTTACCAAGGATGAAGGAAAAAAAGTGGTCGTGAGTTTCGATCGGCTGCGGCAGTATCTAGGCGCCGAGTCGCAGTTGAAACCGCATGATCCTTATCCCGACGACGCCCTCATGATTGATGGCTGCGCCAATGAAGAGCGGAGTAAGCTCGGATCGGACTCGACTTCGCAGAGGAAAGTCGTCTCGACGCTGGCCAGCAATCAACGAAAGTTTGGTGATTGGCTGCAAAAGCAGGGTAGGGAGAGCATAGCGAGCCGGCTCAACGGCAGTGATCAGCAGCAATGGTCGTTGAAAAGAGATTACCAAGACTTCACCGAAGACATGGGAAAACACACTATCTCTTTCAAGCGGCTTCGGCAGTACCAGCAAGTCGTTGAGGCGAACGCAGCGTCGGGGTTGTCCCCTGAGCCGGCAAGTGGCCGC
>NZ_PSOW01000045.1:0-1595 GCF_003013335.1 Rhizobium sp. H4 | reverse complement strand
AAATGGTACGAGGAGAGCGTCGAGGATCCGGACAAGTTCTGGGGCAAGCACGGCAAGCGGATCGACTGGTTCAAGCCCTATACCAAAGTCAAGAACACCTCCTTTACCGGCAAGGTCTCGATCAAGTGGTTCGAGGATGGCCAGACGAACGTCTCCTATAACTGCATCGACCGCCATCTGAAGACGAATGGCGACCAGGTGGCGATCATCTGGGAAGGCGACAATCCCTATATCGACAAGAAGATCACCTATAACGAGCTCTACGAGCACGTCTGCCGGATGGCGAACGTCTTGAAGAAGCACGGCGTCAAGAAGGGCGATCGCGTCACCATCTATATGCCGATGATTCCCGAAGCGGCTTACGCGATGCTCGCCTGCGCCCGCATCGGCGCGGTGCATTCGGTCGTCTTCGGCGGCTTCTCCCCCGAGGCCCTGGCGGGACGCATCGTCGACTGTGAATCCACTTTCGTCATCACCTGCGACGAAGGTCTGCGCGGCGGCAAGCCGGTGCCGCTGAAGGACAATACCGATACGGCGATCCACATCGCCGCCCGCCAGCACGTCAATGTCAGCAAGGTGCTGGTCGTGCGCCGCACCGGCGGCAAGACCGGCTGGGCGCCGGGCCGCGATCTCTGGTATCATCAGGAAGTTGCTACCGTGAAGGCGGAATGCCCGCCGGTGAAGATGAAGGCGGAAGATCCGCTGTTCATTCTCTACACCTCAGGCTCGACCGGCAAGCCGAAGGGCGTGCTGCACACGACCGGCGGCTATCTCGTCTACGCCTCGATGACGCATGAATATGTCTTCGACTACCATCGTGGCGACGTCTACTGGTGCACGGCCGATGTCGGCTGGGTCACCGGCCATTCCTATATCGTCTATGGGCCGCTTTCGAACTGCGCCACGACGCTGATGTTCGAGGGCGTGCCGAATTTCCCCGATCAGGGCCGCTTCTGGGAAGTTATCGACAAGCACAAGGTCAATATCTTCTATACGGCGCCGACGGCGATCCGTTCGCTGATGGGCGCCGGCGACGACTTCGTCACCCGTTCCTCGCGCTCTTCGCTGCGCCTGCTCGGCACGGTCGGCGAGCCGATCAATCCGGAAGCCTGGGAGTGGTATTACAATGTCGTCGGCGACAAGCGCTGCCCTGTCATCGATACCTGGTGGCAGACGGAGACCGGCGGCCACATGATCACGCCGCTGCCGGGTGCGATCGATCTGAAACCCGGTTCAGCGACGGTGCCGTTCTTCGGCGTCAAGCCTGAGCTGGTCGACAATGAGGGCAAGGTGCTGGAAGGGGCCGCCGACGGCAATCTCTGCATCGCCGACAGCTGGCCGGGCCAGATGCGCACCGTTTATGGCGACCACGAGCGCTTCATCCAGACCTATTTCTCCACCTACAAGGGCAAGTACTTCACCGGCGATGGCTGCCGGCGCGACGAGGACGGCTATTACTGGATCACCGGCCGGGTCGACGACGTGCTCAACGTCTCCGGCCACCGGCTCGGAACGGCGGAGGTGGAATCGGCGCTGGTCTCGCACAATCTGGTTTCGGAAGCTGCGGTCGTCGGTTATCCGCATGCGATCAAGGG
>NZ_PSOW01000044.1:0-1631 GCF_003013335.1 Rhizobium sp. H4 | reverse complement strand
TGTAGCCGCACAGTTAGAATGTCCTGATTCTGCAAAGTAAGAATGTCACTCTCTTCCCGTTTTGGATGACGGCGGAGATTGCGGATGGGATTGATAGCGATGAGCGAGCGCGACCTGCAGCGGATCGAGGTTCTGTCGAAGGTGATCGCCGGCCGGATGACGCTGGTGTCGGCGGCGCATGTGCTTGATCTGAGCGAGCGCCAGGTGCGGCGGCTGTTGAATCGCATCAGCACCGACGGCGCGGCCTCGATCCGCCATAAGGCGATTGGCCGGCCCTCGAACAACCGGATCAGCGACGGTGTTCGCGACTACGCGGTGACGCTGGTTCGTGAATGCTATGCGGATTTCGGTCCAACGCTGGCGGCCGAGAAGCTTGCCGAGCGCGATGGATTGCGGGTGTCGCGCGAGACGTTGCGCAGTTGGATGTCGGAGGCCGGCCTGCGGCTGTCGCGCAAGCAGCGGCGGACGTTTCATCAGCCGCGGTTGCGGCGCGAGGCCTATGGCGAGCTGGTACAGATCGACGGGTCCGAACATCGCTGGTTTGAAGATCGTGGCGATCCGTGTTCGCTCTTGGTGTTCGTCGATGATGCGACGGGCAAGTTGATGCAGTTGCGCTTCGTGCGCTCGGAAAGCGCCTTCAGCTATTTCGATGCACTGGAGCTTTATCTGAAGCATCACGGAGCGCCGGTCGCCTTTTATTCTGATAAGCATTCAGTGTTCCGGGTGGCGAAGAAGGATGCCAAGGGCGGCCAGGGCATGACCCAGTTCGGGCGGGCGCTTTCAGAGCTAAACATCGAGATTCTCTGTGCAAACTCCAGCCAGGCCAAAGGTCGTGTCGAGCGGATGAACCGGACGCTGCAGGATCGACTGGTCAAGGAATTGAGGTTGGCGGGAATCTGCGACATGGAGGCGGGCAATACATTTTTGCCTGGCTTCATGGAGGACTACAATGCGCGGTTTGCGATTGTCCCTGCCCGATCAGACGATCTGCATCGGCCGATGAATCTGGCTCCGGGTCGGTTGGCCGAGATCCTGTGCAAACGCGAACAGCGTTATGTTGGAGCGCAGCTGACGTTTTCGTTTGAGCGCAAGCGGATCATGCTGGTGGAAAGCGAGGTGACGCGCGGATTGGCTGGTCGCTATGTCGAGACCTATGCCTATGCGGACGGCCGGCTCGATGTGCGGTGGAAGGGACACTCCCTGCCCTACAAGGTGTTCGACAAGGACCAGCGGGTGACGCATGCGGCGATCGTCGAGAACAAGCGGCTCGGCGATGTTCTGGCCTATATCAAGGAGCGGCAGGAGCAGCAATCGAAGCCTGTGGTAAAGAGCAATAGCGAGAAGAACAGCTATGTGCGACGGGCTCACGGTCCGGGACGGCGGAGGGATTTTATGAACGATCCGGCGGTGATCGAACGCCGTGAAGCTGCGCTGGCAAAGCTTGACGCTGCCGAGTGAGACGTCGATCGCATCGTCTCAAAGCTAAAGCCGAAGGGTGCCCTCACCCGCCCCGATCTGATCTTGCAACCCGGACCAGCCGCTCAGATCGGGGCTGATCGGCCTGCCGGATGCAGACCAAAGTGACATTTCGACTTTGCAGAGATCCGGACATTCCAACTTCACCGCCACAT
>NZ_PSOW01000043.1:0-1647 GCF_003013335.1 Rhizobium sp. H4 | reverse complement strand
AAACGGGTTGTCGACTACAACGTGAAGATCCGTGTGAAGCCGGATGGTTCGGGTGTCGAGCTTGCCAATGTGAAGATGTCGATGAACCCGTTCGACGAGATCTCGGTGGAAGAGGCGCTGCGGCTGAAGGAGGCCGGCAAGGCCGAAGAAGTGGTGGTGGTGTCGATCGGCCCGGCCAAGGCCGAGGAGACGCTGCGCACGGCCCTTGCCATGGGCGCCGACCGGGCGATCCTCATCGAGACCGACGATCAGGTCGAGCCGCTCGCCGTCGCCAAGATTCTCAAAGCGGTCGCCGATGCCGAACAGCCGGGGCTGATCATCACAGGCAAGCAGGCAATCGACGACGATTCCAACCAGACCGGCCAGATGCTGGCGGCATTGCTGGGTTCGGCCCAGGCAACCTTCGCCTCGAAGATCGAGATCGGTGACGGCAAGGCTGAGGTCACCCGCGAGGTCGACGGCGGCCTGCAGACGATCGAGATCAAGCTGCCGGCGGTCGTCACCACCGACTTGCGCCTGAACGAGCCGCGTTATGCCTCGCTGCCCAACATCATGAAGGCGAAGAAGAAGCCGCTCGACAAGAAGAGCCCGGCCGATTTCGGCGTCGATACGACGCCGCGGCTGAAGGTGTTGAAGACCGAGGAGCCGAGTGGCCGCAAGGCCGGCGTCAAGGTCAAGTCGGTCGCCGAACTGGTCGACAAGCTGAAGAACGAAGCCGGCGTGCTGTAATCGGGTTGGAACAGGAGCAACTATCATGACCATTCTTCTTCTGGCCGACCATGACGGCAATCACCTCTCCGACCAGACCGCCAAGGCGCTGACGGCGGCAAGCCAGATTGGCTCCGACGTGCATATCCTGGTCGCCGGCAAGGCCGCCAAGGGGGCGGCTGACCAGGCTGCCAAACTTTCCGGCGTCTCGAAAGTGCTGCTGGCTGAAAGCGACGCGCTTGCCAACAATCTCGCCGAGCCGCTGGCCGATCTGATCGTCTCGCTCGCCGGCTCCTACGACACGATCGTCTCGGCCGCCACCTCGGTCGGCAAGACCGTGCTGCCGCGCGTCGCTGCCCTGCTCGATGTCGCCCAGGTCTCGGAGATCATCGAGGTCGTCAGCCCCGACACCTTCAAGCGGCCGATTTATGCCGGCAATGCCATCCAGACGGTGCAGGCAAGCGATGCCAAGAAGGTCATCACCGTGCGCACCGCCTCGTTTGCTTCGGCACCGGCAAGCGGCTCTGCAACGGTCGAGGCGATCCCTGCTGCTTCCGATCCGGGTCTGTCGCGCTTCGTCGCCGATGCACTGTCGGCCTCCGACCGTCCGGAACTGACCTCGGCGAAGATCATCATCTCCGGCGGCCGGGCGCTCGGCTCGGCCGAGAAGTTCAAGGAGGTCATACTGCCGGTTGCCGACAAGCTTGGCGCTGCCGTCGGCGCGCCGCGTGCGGCCGTCGATGCCGGCTATGCCCCGAACGACTGGCAGGTCGGCCAGACCGGCAAGGTGGTGGCGCCCGATCTCTATATCGCCGCCGGCATCTCCGGGGCCATCCAGCATCTGGCCGGGATGAAGGATTCGAAGGTGATCGTCGCCATCAACAAGGACGAGGAGGCGCCGATCTTCCAGGTCGCCGACTACGGCCTCGTCGCCGATCT
>NZ_PSOW01000042.1:0-2716 GCF_003013335.1 Rhizobium sp. H4 | reverse complement strand
GAAAACCAGCCAAGGTCGTCCTTGTCGCCATCATGCGCAAACTGCTCGTGCTGGCAAACTGTCTTCTCTCTCAGGATCGACTCTGGACCCCAAATCCACCTTGACAACCAACACAGATTCTCATCCGCCTGCCGGCACCTTCTCCCCGCCTGCGGGGAGAAGGGACTAGCGGCTACCTTTCTGTTCCTCGTTCACCTTCCGTAGGGCACGTCCCCTCTCCCCGCAGGCGGGGAGAGGGTTAGGGTGAGGGGCAGATATTTTGCGAGACCGCACTGCATCGACACTGGAAGAAGCCGAATATCACCCCGAAATCTTCGAGAAATCCGCAACCGTTCCCGTCGCTTCTCGGATCAGCCGGAGCAAAGCGAGGCGGTTGGCGCGGATGGCGGCGTCCTCGTCGTTGACCAGCACCTCTTCGAAGAAGCGGTCGACCGGGCCGCGCAGCTTGGACAGAGCTTCCATCGCCGAGCGGAAATCTTCCCCGGCCACGGCATCCGCCGCATCCTTCGAGGCAGCTGATATGGCGGCGAACAGTTCCTTCTCGGCGTCGAGCTTCAGGAGAGCCGGCGATACGCCGTCGGCAATGACCGTGCCCTTCTTTTCCTCGGCGGCGAGCAGTTGCGTCGCGCGCTTGGTGCCTGCAAGCAGGTTCTTGCCGTCTTCCGAGGTGATGAAGGCCGTCAGCGCTTCGACGCGGCGCGCCACCATCAAGAGGTCGTCGGCATCTGAAGTCAGCACGGCGTCGATGAGATCGTGGCGGGCGCCCTGATCGCGGAGATAGACCTTGAGGCGGTCGTGGAAGAAGGAGAGCAGGTCGCCATCCCTTGTCGTCGCCAGCAGCGGCAGGCGAACCCTTCGCTCCAGCAGGATCCTGACGACGCCGAGGGCTGCCCGCCGCAGCGCAAACGGGTCCTTGGAGCCGGTCGGCTTTTCGTCGATCGCCCAGAAGCCGGTCAGCGTGTCGAGCTTGTCGGCAAGCGCCAGCGTGATCGCCACCTTGTCTTCCGGCACCCGGTCGGACGGGCCTTGCGGCTTGTAGTGATCCTCGATCGCCGCCGCGACGGAGGCGTTTTCGCCCTGCAGCACCGCATATTTGCGGCCCATCAGGCCCTGCAGTTCGGGGAATTCGCCGACGGCTTCGGTGCGCAGATCGGCCTTGGCGAGTACGGCGGCGCGATCGGTGAGCGCCGCATCGGCGCCGGTGACGGCAGCCAATTCCTTGGCCAGCGCCCGGATGCGGGCGACACGCGCGCCCTGCGTGCCGAGCTTGGCATGGAAGGTCACGTCGAGAGCGTCGAGCTTGGCCATGCGCTGGTCGAGCGGCTTCTTCAGGTCGAGGCCGAACTTTGCCGCCGAAGCTGCGAGCGTTTCGAGATCCGGCAGGTTGCCCTGGTCGCGCTTCCAGAAATGCAGCGCGTCCGAAAGCCGGGCCCGCACCACCTTGCCGTTGCCGTGGACGATTTCCTTGCCGCCGTCATGCGCCTGGATGTTGGAGACGAGGATGAACCGGTTCGACAGCGTCTCCTCGCCCTGCTTGCGCGTGACGAAGCACTTCTGATTGGTCTTGATCGTCAGCCGGATGATTTCCGAGGGGATGGAGAGGTAATCCTCTTCGAAGGAGCCCATCAGCACCTGCGGCCATTCGACGAGGCCGGAGACTTCCTCCAGCAAGCCTTCATCCTCCACCAGCTCCAGCCCGTTGGCAAAGGCGATATCGCGTGCGTCGTGCAGGATGATGTCCTTGCGCCGCTCGGCATCGAGGATGACCTTGGCCTTCTCCAGGCTCGCCGCGTAATCGTCGAAGCGCCGGACGGTGATCGCCTCGGGCGTATGGAAGCGGTGGCCGTAGGTGATGTTGGAGGCGGTGATGCCGTCGATCTCGAAGGGGATGACGGTGGTTTCCTCATGTTCGGGGCCGAAGGTGCAGACGATCGATTGCAGCGGCCGCACCCAGCGCGACGCGCCGGACTTGGAGGAGGCCTTGCCCCAGCGCATCGACTTCGGCCAGGGAAAATCACGGATGATGCCGGGCATCACCTCGGCGACGATCTCTTCCGCCGCGCGGCCGGGCTTGGAGATGACCGCGACGTAGAAATCGCCCTTCTTCGGATCGCTGACCACCTGCGCCTCGGAGACCGAGGAAAGGCCGGCGCCGCGCAGAAAACCCTCGATCGCCTTCTCATTGGCGTCGGTGCGCGGCCCCTTGCGCTCTTCGCGCACGTCGGCCGAGCGCGCCGTCAGGCCATGAATGTCGAGCGCCAGCCGCCGCGGTGTCCAATATTCGCGCGCGCCCTCATAGGACAGACCCGCTTCGACAAGCGCATCGGTGACGAGCTTCTTCAGGTCGCCGGCAGCCTTGCGCTGCATGCGGGCCGGGATCTCTTCGGAGCGGAGTTCGAGAAGAAGGTTTGGCATGTCACACTTTTCCTTGCGCCCGCGGGCAGGGCGATCCAAAACGTTGCTTCTGCTATCAAAGAATGCCGCATCTGCACAACCGCAAAAACGGAAGAGAGCGACGGGGCAGGGGCGACCCTTCAGGCGTGTTGCCGTGTAGCCCCTCATCTGCCTGCCGGCATCTTCTCCCCGCTGGGGACTGTTGCAAAATGCTGAGAATATGATTCCGTTGTTTTTGAACGGAGATGATTTGGATGGCGGTGAAGCAGACGGGTCAATTCAGCTTTGTTGATGCGTTGTTGCCGCAGGCAGGCGGCAGCGG
>NZ_PSOW01000041.1:0-2722 GCF_003013335.1 Rhizobium sp. H4 | reverse complement strand
GTATCCGTCCGAGCGCGACCGCCTGTGAATATTGAGTAAAATTGTTCAGACCCTGTCCTTATTCCCATGCATAAGGACAGTTGCCAACATGGAGATTTTTGAAGGAGACAGCGGATCTCGGGTGAGCCGTATCGAGGTGATCAACACCGGTCGGCGGCGTCGCTTTACTGAGGATGAGAAGCTGCGGATTGTCGCAGAAAGCTTTGCGGGGAGAGGCCGGGCGTCGGCCACGGCCCGTCAGTACGGCATCAGCCGCTCCCTGTTGAACCGTTGGCGCAAATCGGTTCGCCAGGGTTTGCACGGCCAGAAACAAATCGATGGCTTTGTGCCGGCGTTCGTCATGCCGGAAACGTTTGTGCCGGCGAAGCAGGTCACTCCGCCTGCTACGATGGAGCATCCGGTGGCGTCTCCTTCCAGCCGCATGGAGATTGTTGCGGCGAACGGCCGTCGTGTGGTCGTGGACGGCAGCGTCGACGTTGAGGCGCTGCTGCGGATCATGCGGGGTCTGGAAACGTTGCGATGATCACGCTTCCTTCCGGTCAGAATGTGCGGGTGTGGATTGCAACGGGCCATACGGACATGCGGTGTGGGTTTCCATCCCTTGCGTTGCGGGTGCAGGAGGTGCTGAAACTGAACCCTCTGGACGGCAATCTCTTTGTGTTCCGCGGTCGCAGCGGATCGCTGATAAAAGTGATCTGGAGTGACGGCCAGGGGAGCTGCCTTTTTACAAAAAAGTTGGACCGCGGCCGGTTCGTCTGGCCGTCTGCGGAAGGCGGCGCGATCGCGATATCGCCTGCGCAGCTTTCTTATTTGTTGTCCGGAATTGATTGGCGCCATCCGCAGGAAACCTTTCGTCCGACGAAGGTCGGATAGCATTACTTCATTGAAAATATTGAGAGAATATGATGGTATGGCTTCATGGTATCGAAGCCCTCCGATCCACCTGCGGACCTTGCAAGCGCCTATCTGGCGCTGCTTTCCGAGCGTGCGATGCTGCAGGCTGAACGTGATCTTGTCGTGGCTGAACGTGATGTCGTTGCCGCTGAGCGCGACACCGTCGTCGCCGAGCGGGACATCGCGGTGGCACAGGCCGCCAATGCACAGGCCATGCTGTCGGACAGCGAGGCGCTGATCGTCAGTCTGGAACTGGCGATCGAAAAGCTCCGGCGCGAACTGCGCGGTCAGAGATCCGAGCGCACGGCGCGTCTGATCGACCAGATGGAATTACAGCTCGAAGAGCTCGTGATGGCCGCGACGGAGGATGAAGTGGCGGCCCAGGCTGCTGCCGCCAGAACGTCGAGCGTGCGTTCGTTCACACGCAAACGGCCGGTGCGCAAACCCTGGCCAGAGGATGCCGAGCGCGAGCGCGTGGTGATTGATCCTCCGACCGTGTGTGCTTGCTGCGGCGGGTCGCGCCTGTCGAAGCTGGGCGAGGATGTCAACGAGACGTTGGAGGAGATACCGCGTCGCTTCAAAGTGATCGAGACGGTTCGGGAGAAATTTACCTGCCGCGATTGCGAGGCGATCAGCCAGGCGCCAGCACCGTTCCATGCCACGCCGCGCGGCTTCATCGGTCCGCATCTGCTGGCGACGATCGTCTTCGACAAATTTGGGATGCACAGTCCGCTGAACCGCCAGAGCACAAGGTTCAAATGTGAGGGCATAGACCTGTCGACCTCGACGCTGGCCGATCAGGTCGGATTTGGAACGGCGGCCCTCATGCCGGTCTACGACCTGATCGAGAAGCATGTCTTCGCAGCCGAGCGATTGCATGGTGACGACACGACCATCCCGATCCAGGCCAAGGGCAAATGCGTAACCGGGCGAATATGGACCTACGTGCGGGACGATCAGCCGTTCGGGGGAACGGCTGCGCCGGCGGCGATCTATTATGCGTCGAGTGACCGGCGCGGCGAGCATCCGCAGAAGCACCTGGCCGAGTATGGCGGCATTCTGCAGACGGATTGCTACAACGGGTTCGAGCCGGACACTATTGCCAAAACGAAGAAGGTGCCGATCACCTTTGCTTTCTGTCACGCCCATTCGCGTCGAAAATTCTTTGCACTGGCCGATATCCAGAAGAATGCTCGGGATCACAAGCGCAAAGGCAAGCCGATCTCGCCGATCGCATTGGAAGCCGTCAAACGCTATGACGAATTGTTCGAAATCGAGCGGCAGATCAACGGACTGAGCGCCGAAGAACGACTGGCTGTGCGGCAGGAGAAGAGCAAACCGCTGTTCGATGACATGCACGAGTGGTTGACGAAGGAACGCGCCACGCTCAGCAGATCGTCCGAGGTCATCGAGCCGATCGATTACATGCTCAAGCGCTGGGAGGGCTTTGCCCTCTTCCTCGAAGACGGACGGGTTTGTCTAACGAACAACGCAGCCGAGCGGGCGCTGCGCGGTATCGCATTGGGAAGGCGGAACTGGACCTTCGCCGGTTCCCAGCGTGGGGCCGATCGCGCTGCCGTCATGTTGACCGTCATCACCACATGCCGCCTCAACGATGTCGACTCAAAGGCGTGGCTTGCCGATGTCTTTGCCCGCATCGCCGATCTTCCCGTCTCCCGCTTGCATGAACTGCTCCCATGGGAGTGGAAAAGGCTGCGCCAGGCCGAAAAAGCCTCTGCTCAGATCACCGCCTGAATCTTATCCGCAGCATACATCAGCAATGACCCGCGCACGCGACCAAGTTCCGCGGTTCCTCGCGTATGGATAC
>NZ_PSOW01000040.1:0-4261 GCF_003013335.1 Rhizobium sp. H4 | reverse complement strand
GTAACCGGTGTCACACCCGCACCTTGACGCCGCAGCCTATTTTTTGTGGCGAGCGGGTTCAGACTGAGACGTAATTGCAAAATTGGACTGCGTGAGCTACTTAGCGTCATCCACAAGGACCCGGTGAAACTCCGGGTGGCTCTTCTGGCCGCCGATCCGCCAGACAACACAGCAACGCAACCTATTCCATTTTCGAGGACCGAGTTTCGCTCGGCCCGTTGCCTCAACTGTGAAAAATCTCCCATGCGAACTCTTTCAAACTACCGTCAGGAGTGGTTCTCCAACATCCGTGGCGACGTGCTTTCGGGTATCGTCGTCGCTCTCGCGCTTATCCCGGAAGCGATAGGCTTCTCGGTGATTGCGGGTGTCGATCCCAAGGTCGGCCTGTACGCCTCCTTCGCAATCGCCTGCGTGGCGGCCTTTGTGGGCGGTCGGCCGGGCATGATCTCTGCCGCCACGGCTGCGACCGCTGTCGTCATGATCTCGTTGGTCAAAGAGCACGGTCTTCAGTATCTGTTCGCCGCCACCATCTTGATGGGCGTCATCCAGATCGTCGCGGGATGGCTGAGGCTCGGCCGCGTGATGCGCTTCGTCTCCCGCTCGGTCATTACGGGCTTCGTCAACGCCCTTGCGATCCTGATCTTCATGGCCCAGTTGCCCGAACTCATAGGGGTCCCGACGCTTACCTACGTGATGATCGCAGGCGGCCTCGCCATCATCTATCTCTTTCCATACGTGACCAAGGCTATTCCATCGCCGCTCGTGGCCATCGCGGTCCTCACGGCCATGGCGTGGTGGTTTGGCATGGACCTACGCACCGTCGGCGACCTCGGCGAACTTCCGTCTTCGATCCCATTCCTGATGCTTCCGCAAGTTCCGTTGACCTGGGAGACGCTCCAGATCATCTTCCCATATTCAGTGACGCTCGCTGCCGTCGGCCTGCTGGAATCGCTGCTTACCGCGCAGATCGTCGACGACATGACAGACACGCCCAGCAACAAGAGTCAGGAATGCGTTGGACAGGGCGCGGGGAATATCGCCTCGGCACTGATCGGCGGCATGGGCGGATGCGCCATGATCGGACAATCGGTCATCAACGTAACATCTGGTGGTCGAGGACGGCTTTCAACGTTCGTCGCGGGTGCTTTCCTGTTGTTCCTGATTGTCGTCCTTAACGACCTCGTCCAGATCATCCCGATGGCCGCGCTTGTTGCGGTTATGATTATGGTTTCCATTGGCACTTTCTCCTGGCGGTCGATCCTCGACCTGAGACGCCATCCGCTTCCGTCCTCCGTCGTCATGTTGGCAACGGTCATCACCGTCGTCGCAACGCATGATTTGGCGAAAGGCGTGATCGTTGGCGTCCTGCTGTCCGGCATCTTTTTTGCTGGTAAGGTAGCCCGTCTGTTCAGGGTCACGCGCGTGGAGGATGCCGAACAAAACAGTGTCACCTATGCAGTGGTGGGGCAGGTCTTCTTTGCGTCGGCGGAAGCCTTTATCCATGCGTTCGACTTCACGGATAAGGGTAAGCGGATCATCATCGATCTGACAAAGGCCCATCTCTGGGACATCACCGCAATTGGCGCGTTGGACAAGATCGTATTAAAATTCCGTCAGGCGGGCGACGAGGTCGAGGTCCTCGGCTTCAACGAAGCGAGTGCCGACATGATTGACCGCTTCGCGCTGCACGACAAGGATGAGCGGCTTGCGGCAAGCGCCTCACTGCACTGAACAACGTGGCTGCGTACATTCGCGCGCAGCCATCTGCCCCGCTACTGTTGCCTCTTGGTCTGCTCCAAGATCGAATGATTCCAAGGCAAAAGCTCAGCTATACGGCTCTGCCGGTGTCCGTTCACGATGGCGGTGAGTGTAGCGGTCAGATAGGCCAGAGGATCAACCGAATTGAGCTTGCACGTCTCGATGAGCGAGGCGATGGTGGCCCAGTTCTCTGCCCCGGCATCGTGCCCGGCAAAGAGTGCATTCTTGCGATTGAGGGCTATAGGTCTGATGGTTCGCTCGATACTGTTGTTGTCGATCTCGATGCGTCCATCGGTCAGGAAGAGCTTCAGACCATCCCAGTATTTGGCGATGTAGGCCAATGCCTCGCCGAGCGGCGACTTCGTTGCGACGCGGGCGCGGTGATGGACAAGCCAGGTCTGCAGTTCTGCCACACGCGGCGCTGACCGCTCTTGCCGTCCAGCGAGACGAGCCTGCGGATCAAGGCCGCGCAGTTCGGCCTCGATGCGATACAGCTCTCCGATCCGCTTCACTCCTTCCTCGGCAATCGGTGCTGAGCCATTGCGAGTGATCTCCACCAGCTTGCGCCGCGCGTGGGCCCAGCAATAGGCGAGCTGAATGTCTGGACCGACACGCTCAGGTGCGATCAGCCTGTTGTATCCGGCATATCCATCCACCTGCAGGACGCCGGAGAAACCCTGCAATATCCGTTCGGCATGGATGCCACCGCGACCGGGAGCGTAGGTGAAGGCGACACCTGGCGGCGCACCGCCGCCCCAAGGACGATCATCCCGCGCCAACGCCCAGAAGTATCCGGTCTTGGTTTTGCGGGAACCGGGATCGAGAACCGGAGCACGGGTCTCGTCCATGAACAGCTTGGACGAGCGCTTCAGGTCGGCAATCAGTGCATCAAAGACGGGCCGGAGTTCATAGGCAGCCCGACCGACCCAATCGGCCAGCGTTGATCGGTCGAGATCGATGCCCTGGCGGCTCATGATCTGGGCCTGCCGATAGAGCGGAAGGTGATCGGCATACTTGGAGACCAGCACATGGGCGACGGTCGCTTCCGTCGGCAGCCCTGCCTGGATTAACCGTGCTGGCGCTGCGGCCTGGACGATACCGTCGGTGCAGGCGCGGCAAGCATATTTGGGGCGACGGGTGACGATCACGCGGAACTGTGCCGGGATCACGTCCAGCCGCTCGGAGACATCCTCGCCAATGCAATGCAGGCAACCGCCGCAGGCGCAGATCAGGCTTTCCGGCTCGATCACCTCTTCGATACGCGGCAGATGCTTTGGAAGGGAGCCGCGATTGATCGCGCGTGGCTTGGTAATCCTGTATGCCGCAGGAGTGTCCGCCTCATCCTCGGCATGGATGACGGCCATCGCCGTTTCCAGGTCTTCCAGTGCCAGGTCGAACTGATCGGGATCAATCTTCTCGGATTTGCGTCCGAAGGCTGCCTGCTTGAACGCTGCGACCAGCTTCTCAAGCCGTTCGATCCGCTCATTCTTGCGGGCGATATGTTCGTCCTTGCTGGCTATTGCCGAGTCCTGTGCCGCCTCGCGTGCCTGCGCCGCGATCAGCATCGCCTTCAGGGCGGCAACATCATCGGGAAGGTCGGCGGCATCAAGCATGGCTGGAAGCTACCAAATCGAAGGCGGTTTTGCCTTCTGAATTTGCCGTGCTGAGTCATCGTGCCGCAGCTATTCGATGGCCTGCGGCGGTCTCGTCTGGACGGCATGAACCCGCCGCCAATCGAGGCCTGCGAACAGGGCTTCGAACTGGGCGTGGGTAAGCGTCATCAGTCCATCCTTGATGCCGGGCCAGGTGAAGCTGTGCTCTTCCAGCCTTTTGTAGGCCATGACGATACCGGAGCCATCCCAGTAGATCAGCTTCAGCCGATCTGCCTTGCGCGACCGGAAAACGAAGACCGTTCCGGTGAACGGATCCTTGTGCAGCTCATTCTTCACCAGCGCCGCCAATCCGTCGTGGCCCTTGCGGAAGTCCACGGGCTTGGTCGCGACCATGATCCGCACCCGGTTCGACGGAAAGATCATGTCGCCGCCGCCAAGGCACGCGCGATTGCGGCGATCCGGGCAGCAGACGCACCTTCCTCAAGACGGATGGTGACGGGACCGAGGACGATCTCGGGACGACTGAGCATTTTAGGCGGCAGTTCCGAAACAGGCGGATCGACGATCACCGCCGCGAACTCTATCGCATCCTCCGGTGCTGGCAGGATCAGCTTGCCCTGCCGCGCCATCGTCCGCCAGGTGGAAAGGCTGTTGGCTCGCAATCCATAGCGCTGCGCAACTTCATTGACCGTCGTGCCTGGCCTCAAGCTTTCCGAAACGATCTTCGCCTTGATCTCGTCAGGCCAATGTCGGTGAGCCTCACGCCCAGGCTTCCTGGTTGTGAGAAACTCCAATGAGGTCTCCATGGAGTAACTCCCGTTCTTCATCCATGGAAATCTCGATCACAGACTAGGCGGCGAAGGACAATGTGGGGGGAGAACACCGGTTAC